>NZ_CDRTEH010000001.1:443723-447097 GCF_977054825.1 Agathobacter sp. | reverse complement strand
TTAAACAATGAATACACTTTTTTTCATCAATATTTGGATATTCAAATCCCATATCATCTATCTGCATTACTATTGCACTGACCGGACAAATCGAACAACAAGCCGCACATCCACAACACTCTTCTTTGTTCCATATTTCAGAAAGGTAGTCTTGTCTTCCGTGATTACTGTAGCCGCATTATAAGATACGAGGACGGAGCACATGAATGGCTCAGAATTCCAAGGCATCAGTGCAGCAATGATAAGTGCCGCAGAATCCACCGGATGCTGCCTGACATACTTACAAGCCTTTAACTTTTTGAATTGTCTTCTCAAATAAATACGAAAATATAACTACAACAACTACTGTAATTATTGGAAAACACCATGAAAATAATGTTGATTGAATATTCACTTTAAATATCTTACTACCCCTTCCTGCATTACATATTTTTACCAATAATTGACTAGTAACACTTTCTCCCTCCATTTAATTTTTAGTACTTTTTCTCTAATGCTATAGCACATTTATCTTAATAGGACAAGTCTTAATGCAAATTGAACAACATACACACTTTGTCTTATCAATAATCGGATATTCAAATCCCATTTCATCTTCACTCATTGTTATTGCCCGTTGTGGACAAATAGAATAACATGCTGCACAACCACAACATTCATCTTTATTATTAAAAAGTACTGGTATATCTCGCATAATTTAGTTCTCGCTTTTCATATTATTTTTTTAATATATATCTAGCTAATTTTTTTATTTTTCTATATGCTCTATGAATTATAGAAACTTTATTATATTTTTTGTAACATTTACTAAAACTCATTATATCTAAATCTTTTAAAAAGTAATATCCCTTTTCAGGTACATTAGCAGAGGCCATAAGCATTGGATTCCCGCTGAAAATAGAATCAAAGTTTTTCCTATAAATGTTAAAATTCTCCGTAATACTTTCGAATATTTCTTTACCCTTCTTTGAATTTATCAAAAGAAGTGATGTTCCCTTATCATCATCCAGTTCTTCATCAATCCCCCAAAAATCTGCAAATGTTATATCACTCTTCCTTGGAAATCCTTTAAACTTACAATTTCCACAACATGGTCGTATGTAAAAATTAGATGTCAAGTATCCCTTCATAAATAGATTATCATCTCCATCCTTAATACAATAACTGCCATCTTCAAAATCTAACCGAGTTCTTGTGGGAGATGTTTTCCATCCACCTTCTTTATATTTAAACCACACTCTGGTTATTTTTTTATTTTCTTTTTTCTCTATTTCACTTAACCAAGATCTTAGTGCTTTAGGAGAGTTCATTCCTCTACATATGAAATCCATTGTAACTAAGTTATCATAATTTTTACCCAGAAAAGCATATAAACCTGCTACCTGACAGGGAGAACCACAAAATCCCACTAATATACCATTATTCAAGTACTTTTTGATTTCAATAAATATATTTCCTATATTACTACTTATATATTTTGACTGTCGCAACGCTTCTAATTCTAATAAATCTTTAGCAATCGCATGCTCTACCATGTTATTCTTATTATATTTTGCTCCAACGACTATTCCATTGTTATTAATAATATATTTTGCAAATTCTGTAAAAGCTCCACCTGAAGTACTATAAAATCGAGTCGTCTCATTCTTTGACCATACTGCGTATGTATCTGGTCTCTCTAATCTTTCAATCATTTTTCCCATTCAACCTTTTCTCTAATTATATGCGCCGGTACTCCTCCAACCAACGCTCCTGCCGGAACATCATTTGTCACAAGTGCTCCTGCCGCTACTACTGCTCCATCTCCAATATTTACACCACTTAAAACAGTTACCCTCGTTCCTATCCATACATGATTTCCAATATAAACCGGCTTAGTATTTCTATTTCCGCAAAGTTCATGAGCATCAGAATCCATAATTGTAAAATCATGTGAGATAGCACAATCATTTCCAATAACAATTTGTTTATGACATCTTATCTTACAATCACTATTTATAAAAGAATCTCTTCCCAATTTAAGACATGCTCCATTAAACAATATTATATCCGCTCCATACATGAATGAGAAACCATCACATTCTAAAATAGAGTTTTCATCCATTCTTAAAATAGATGATCTTCCATTTTTACCAAACCTATTAGCATTTAAAGTTAAATTTCCATTTAAAATAATTTTTGATCCTTTTTTTAGCTTTAAAAAATCACATTTATCACATTCCAATATTGCATCACCATTAATATGTGATTTATAAATAAATGTAATTACTGTTCTTTTTATTTTTCTAAGTGCTCTTTTTAACATATTCTTTCCTTAATAAATATTTCTATTATTACATATGTTGGCGATACCATAAAGTATCGCCAACATATAAGCTATTTCGTAACAACCAATATTGCAGTGCTTCTCGTAACTTTACCTGTATTATCTTTCACTTCCACAAAAAATTCTCTATTTCCGGTGCTTCCTGCTGTCCATGTATAGCTTGATTCCTTAACAAATTGTGATGTAAGTCGTGACCAGCTGTCTGTATCCTTATTATGCACTAAATAACTGTATGTATATGGCGCTGTTCCTCCTGTTGCAGTTCCGCTTACAACCACCTTCTGTCCTACATTTAGCTTGCTCTTATCTGCCTTTGCGCTGATTGCAAGATTCTCTTCTTTTACAGTTGACACAGCTACTGCACTGCTTCGCACTACTTTGCCGGTACTGTCTTTTACTTCCACAAAGAATTCTCTGTTTCCGGTGCTTCCTGCTGTCCATGTATAGCTTGATTCCTTAACAAACCGTGGTGTAAGTCGTGACCAGCTGTCTGTATCCTTATTATGCACTAAATAACTGTATGTATATGGCGCTGTTCCTCCTGTTGCAGTTCCGCTTACAACCACCTTCTGTCCTACATTTAGCTTGCTCTTATCTGCCTTTGCGCTGATTGCAAGATTCTCTTCTTTTACAGTTGATACAGCTACTGCACTGCTTCGCACTACTTTGCCGGTACTGTCTTTTACTTCCACAAAGAATTCTCTGTTTCCGGTGCTTCCTGCTGTCCATGTGTAGCTTGATTCCTTAACAAACTGTGGTGTAAGTCGTGACCAGCTGTCTGTATCCTTATTATGCAGGAGATAACTATATGTATATGGCGCTGTTCCTCCTGTTGCAGTTCCGCTTACTGTTACTTTCTGTCCTACATTTACCCTGCTCTTATCTGCTTTTGCACTGACTGCAAGATTTTTCTCTGTTGACACAGCTACTGCACTGCTTCGCACTACTTTGCCGGTACTGTCTTTTACTTCCACAAAGAATTCTCTGTTTCCGGTGCTTCCTGCTGTCCATGTGTAGCTTGATTCCTTAACAAACTGTGGTGTAAGTC